>NZ_JBYLFQ010000004.1:0-2500 GCF_057748155.1 Idiomarina sp. D18 | reverse complement strand
CCGGAAGGGGAGTGAAAGAGATCCTGAAACCGTATGCCTACAAGTAGTCAGAGCCCGTTCACGGGTGATGGCGTGCCTTTTGTAGAATGAACCGGCGAGTTACGATGGCGGGCGAGGTTAAGCCGATGAGGCGGAGCCGCAGCGAAAGCGAGTCTGAACAGGGCGCATCAGTCCGTCGTCGTAGACCCGAAACCAGGTGATCTACCCATGTCCAGGATGAAGGTCAGGTAACACTGACTGGAGGTCCGAACCCACGCACGTTGAAAAGTGCGGGGATGAGGTGTGGGTAGCGGTGAAATGCCAATCGAACCTGGAGATAGCTGGTTCTCTCCGAAATAGCTTTAGGGCTAGCCTCGAGGTGAAGAGTTCTGGAGGTAGAGCACTGATTGGACTAGGGGCCCCCACAGGGTTACCGAATTCAGTCAAACTCCGAATGCCAGCAACTTGTACTCGGGAGTCAGACTGCGAGTGATAAGATCCGTAGTCGAGAGGGAAACAGCCCAGACCATCAGCTAAGGTCCCCAAGTGTATGTTAAGTGGAAAAGGATGTGGCGCTGCACAGACAACTAGGATGTTGGCTTAGAAGCAGCCACCATTCAAAGAGTGCGTAATAGCTCACTAGTCGAGTGGCGCCGCGCCGAAAATGTAACGGGGCTAAACATACCACCGAAGCTATGGATCCCGTAAGGGATGGTAGGAGAGCGTTCCAAGCAGCAGTGAAGCGGTATCGTGAGGAGCCGTGGAGCGCTTGGAAGTGAGAATGCCGGTGTGAGTAGCGAAAAGAGGGGTGAGAATCCCCTCCGTCGAAAGCCTAAGGTTTCCTGAGGAAGGCTCGTCCGCTCAGGGTTAGTCTGGACCTAAGCCGAGGCCGAAAGGCGTAGGCGATGGACAACAGGTCGATATTCCTGTACCGCCGTACCACCGTTTGAACGATGGGGGGACGCAGAAGGATAAGGTGACCGTGCGACTGGAAGTGCACGGACAAGCAGCGAGGCCGTCGGGTTGGCAAATCCGCCCGGCATACAAGGTTGAGCTGTGACGTGGAGCCCGTAGGGCGAAGCACCGGATTTCACGCTGCCAAGAAAAGCCTCTAGTGAGGAGGTCGGCGCCAGTACCGCAAACCGACACAGGTAGGCGAGATGAGAATTCTAAGACGCGCGGGATAACTCTCGTTAAGGAACTCGGCAAAATGGTCCCGTAACTTCGGGAGAAGGGACGCTTATGGCGACATAAGCCGCAGTGAATAGGCCCAAACGACTGTTTAGCAAAAACACAGGTCTCTGCTAAATCGCAAGATGAAGTATAGGGGCTGACGCCTGCCCGGTGCTGGAAGGTTAAGGGGATGTGTCATCGCAAGAGAAGCACTGAACCGAAGCCCCAGTAAACGGCGGCCGTAACTATAACGGTCCTAAGGTAGCGAAATTCCTTGTCGGGTAAGTTCCGACCCGCACGAAAGGCGTAACGATTTGGGCACTGTCTCAACGAGAGACCCGGTGAAATCATAGTACCTGTGAAGATGCAGGTTACCCGCGACAGGACGGAAAGACCCCATGGAGCTTTACTACAGCCTGATATTGAGGCTTTGTACGCGATGTACAGGATAGGTGGGAGTTTGTGAAGCCGGAGCGCCAGCTTCGGTGGAGACACCCTTGGGATACCACCCTTTGCGTATAGAGTCTCTAACTCGCAGCCGTGATCCGGCTGGAGGACCGTGTCAGGCGGGTAGTTTGACTGGGGCGGTCGCCTCCTAAACAGTAACGGAGGCGCCCAAAGGTTCCCTCAGAATGGTTGGAAATCATTCGAAGAGTGCAAAGGCAGAAGGGAGCTTGACTGCGAGACCTACAAGTCGAGCAGGGACGAAAGTCGGGCTTAGTGATCCGGTGGTTCCGCATGGAAGGGCCATCGCTCAACGGATAAAAGCTACCCTGGGGATAACAGGCTGATCTCCCCCAAGAGTCCACATCGACGGGGAGGTTTGGCACCTCGATGTCGGCTCATCGCATCCTGGGGCTGGAGTAGGTCCCAAGGGTTGGGCTGTTCGCCCATTAAAGCGGTACGCGAGCTGGGTTCAGAACGTCGTGAGACAGTTCGGTCCCTATCCGTCGTGGGCGCAGGAAATTTGAGGAGAGCTGTCCTTAGTACGAGAGGACCGGGATGGACGCACCGCTGGTGTACCAGTTGTTCCGCCAGGAGCACCGCTGGGTAGCTACGTGCGGACGGGATAAGTGCTGAAAGCATCTAAGCATGAAGCCCCCTCCGAGATGAGATTTCCCTTTGAGCAATCAAGAAAGACCCCTCAGAGACGATGAGGTAGATAGGTCATGGGTGGAAGCGTGGTGACACGTGGAGCTGAATGATACTAATCGGTCGAGGCTTTGATCTAGTCTAATGGTTTGTGTTGATGAATCCTCAGTTTTCAGGGAACAAGCCCTGTAGAGTCTGGTGGCGATAGCGAGACGGCCACACCCGTTCCCATGCCGAACACGGAAGTTAAGCGTCT
>NZ_JBYLFQ010000003.1:0-2235 GCF_057748155.1 Idiomarina sp. D18 | reverse complement strand
TGAAAAGAAAAAGGACTTGCCAGCAACCATAATCTCACCCTAACGTTTAAGTTGCGACACAAGAACGTTAGGAGATGGAAGGAATGCTAGCAATGTCCGATATCAATTGTATCAAATTTCTCAGAAACCACAAATCACATTCAATCAATCGAATCGCTAAAAATCTAGACCTCAATTGGAGAACAGTAAAAAAATACGCGGATTCAGCTCAATTGCCAAGCGAAACCATTCGCCCCAAGAGGGGCATGATGTACGGAACGAAATGGGGCGAGATGGTCGAGGATTGGTTGACCGAGGATCAGATGCTTCAGAAAAAGTTGAGACGAACGAATAAAAAGATTTATGAAACGCTGGTGGCGAACGGATTCGAGGGCTCTTATCGAACGGTGTGCAATTTCATCAAGAGCTGGCATATGACAAGCGAAGAGGAAAACGACACAAGGCATGAACGACTGCAGCACCCTCCGGGTGAGGCGCAGGTGGATTTCGGGACGATGGAAGTCGTCAAAGATAGTCATGCGGTCGATGTGAAGTGCCTCGTCATGAGTCTGCCCTTCAGCAACCGTACGGCAGCCGTCGCCCTCCCCGCAGAAAACCAAGAGTGCTTCCTGACGGGACTCAAAATGCTTTTTGAAGAAATCGGCGGTGTGCCGCAACAGCTCAGAATCGATAATCTCCCCGCCGCAGTCATCCAACCGCGAACGACGAGGGAAGAGGCGATCTATACCGATGCTTTCCTGCAGTTCATGGCTCATTATGGATTCCAAGTCCAAAGCTGTAATCCTTACAGCGGGAACGAGAAAGGAAGTGTCGAGAACAAGGTCGGATACGTTCGATACAACTTTCTTGTCCCGGCCCCTGTCATGCATGATTACGATTCGATGAACCGACAGCTCGCAGTTTCCCTACGGGACGACATGGAGCGAGTCCATTACGAAAAGCATGTGCTGATCCGTGAGCTGTTCGAAAAAGAGCAGAGACATCTATTGCGATTACCTCAAGAAGACTTCCCCGTCTTCAAGGAAGAACTGTTCAAGGTGAACAAGTACGGCGAAATAACGATCGATAAGACGAAAGTCTTGATTCCTTCAGGGTCTCGTCATGGGCAAGTACGCGCCATCCTAAGATGGGATTCGATGAAGATTCTCTCACTTCACGGAGAAATCCTCTACGAAGAAAAACGACCTTACATGATGACAAAACGTGCGCTCCCGTGGGAAAACATCATCAGTACTTGGCACAAGAAGCCGAGAAGCTTCGGGCACTCCCGTTATTCCGAATACCTGCCGGGTAGAATCAAAGAGTATCTGGGCGTGCCGAACTTACTCGTCCGGCAGGAACGACTGGGCTGGATCCGAGCCAAGCTCGCACTGTATCCGATCCTCGAGATCAATGAACGCCTATACGAGCTACTGAGTGAGGACGACGACCCAGCCGTGGTTGAGAATCACCCTTATGATGTGGACTGGAGCAAGTATGATAGCCTAAACCGGCCGTGGGGAGAAGGTGGCACCGCATGAGCCTAAAAGAAATGTGCAAGTCGCTCCGCCTTGCCTACGTCGCCGAAATCTATGAATCGATTCCAACGGAATCTCCTGAAAAATTTCTTATGGAACTTTTCTCTATGGAAATACGCCTCCGCGAAGAAGCGAAAGCGCAACGGTTTATCAAAAAGGCGAAATTCATCAACAACAAGTCACTCGACGACTATCATTGGGGCAATCATATCTACTTTCCGAAGCATTTAGATAAGGACGAACTGACCTCATTGAATTTCGTTGAGCATTCACAGAACGTCGTTCTGACAGGGTCCCCGGGAACGGGAAAGACCCATTTGGCCATCGGACTCGGGAGAGAAGCTTGTCACAAAGGTTATGAGGTGAGATTCTTCCGGGTTTCCGAGCTCGTAGAGCAACTCAACAAGGCCTGGCGGGATGGGAAACTGAGCAGCTTCCATTCACGTCTCGAATCGGCAGACCTTATCATTTTGGACGAAATGGGATACATCCCTCTCACAAAAGAATCTGCGGAACTCCTGTTCCATCTCATCACCGACTGGTACGAGCGAAAGAGCCTAATCATCACGTCCAACCTTGAGTTCAGCCAATGGAATCGCATCTTTGGCGACGCGCGCCTAACGGCAGCACTGGTCGATCGCGTCATCCATCACGCTCACATACTAAATTTCACAGGTGACAGTTATCGCGTCACGCATGCGTTGTCGAAACACTAAAA
>NZ_JBYLFQ010000002.1:0-1416 GCF_057748155.1 Idiomarina sp. D18 | reverse complement strand
CAGATGACCACCCCGACAGGGTGAGCCCTCTTGATTAGTAGTCACAAATCAGCACGCTTTTTTTGTCTTAATTCCTTTCTAGCCCTTTACTGGCAAGGGATACAGAGCAGAGGGGGTACCCCCCTTAAAAATCATTGTTTTTTTGCTGTTAAATGACACAATAAAAAAACCCCCGCAAGCGCCAACTTCGGGGGTATGGAACACCGTTAACTCTCGACTAAAAGGCTATCAACGATGCTCAAAATCTATTGTAATGGAATTACATTATCACTGCCAAAAAAATCCCATTCAGGTGGTGGTGAGCGCTCAAAAAGTACTGGCTGGTCTGACTCATCAACTCGCAGTAATACTCAATTCTTATATTCTGTAAACTCTTCCCAGTTGACCGGTTTTGGTTATGCTTTCACTTTCACTATTCGTGACCTCCCACCTACACCCAATGACTGGTACCTAGTGCGGAAACGTTTTTTTCAGCGCTTAAAGCGTATTGGATTAGTCCGATACCACTGGGTTACTGAATGGCAAAAGCGCGGCGTTCCCCACCTCCACGGCTGTCTTTATTTCGATCGAGAACTGCATTTTAACGAGGTGCAGAAAATTAAATCTCATTGGTCAAAGAGTGCGGCTGATTATGTTGCTAATTTCAAAGCCCAGGACATTAAGCCTATTGAATCTGCTGTTGGTTGGCTTAAATACTTAGCAAAGCATGGATCTCGCTCTAAATATCACTATCAACGCTCCTCTAAGCCCTCGGATTGGGATTCTTCAGGTCGAGTATGGGGTAAGGGTGGAGAATGGCCTCAAAAGCTCACAGAAGCCGATTTAGACACGTCTGATTATTATATATTTCGCCGATTAGCTAAACGCTGGCGAATTGCTGACGCCCGAACCAATCAGCCAATCAAATATAACGGCTATACGCTTTACCCCGACCACCCTTTGTACCGCCAGTTATATCCAAACGGTTATAAAAATACTCGCCGTATTAAACAGGCTAAAACTCTACTTAAGTGTGATCGGGAGCAATCTTCTGTTCGTGGGATGTCCGAATGGATAGATGAGAAAACCGCCTTTCAGATGCTTCAATACATAACTTCAATCAAAACGAAATCAGAACAGGATTAAAACCTATTTGAATCAATTTCGTTTCATCTGAGTTTTAAAAGGGGGGTCCCACGTATGTGGGGGGTTCCCTTTTAAATCCCTGTTTATTCCAACTGAGCCTATTCAGGTATCTTTCAGGGGGTAAATAGGGGGAATACCCCCTATTGCTAGACACTGGCGAACCTTTCGAAGTATTTTCATTTTTCGGCGCCTCTGGCTCTCTAGCGATCCCGCGTTTGTATAACCGCCACCTTGCTAGACATTTTTTGATTGAGTGAGAGGTGGGTGGGCATATAGGCGAGCGCTAGCCGA